>NZ_QSQO01000001.1:254863-263055 GCF_003436775.1 Collinsella sp. TF11-5AC | reverse complement strand
ACGTTGGTGAAAATGGTGAAAAATATATTGACGCTAACAGCGTGTCGTCGCCCGTGAAGAACTCATCCCGCCCGCTCGGGGCGATGTTGCTCGTGAGGACCATCGCGTTCGGCCCCTCCTTCTCGTAGCGCCTGTCGACGACATCGAAGAACAGGTCGGTGCACGGCCTGTCGTAGACGCATCTCCCCACCTCGTCAACGATGAGGCACGACGGCTTGACGAGCGAGGAGACGACCCGCGAGGTGTTTCCCCGCTGGACGGCCTTCTGGAACCTGTCCCTGAGCTCGGTCGCCTTTATGTAGTAGGTCTTGAGCCCCCGCATGCAGCACTCGCGCCCGTAGGCCTGCGCGAGGTGCGTCTTCCCTATGCCGCCGGGCCCGACGAAGGCGACGTTGCGGTGCGCGTAGAGGTCGGCCAGCGACGGGAGCTTGCCCAGCGCGGCCGCGTCCCGGCCCTGGATCCTGGAGAAGTCGAAGCCCTCGAAGGTCTTGGGCTCGCGCCTGGGCAGCCTGCTCAGCCTCAGCAGCGTCTCGATGGAGGCGAGCCTCCTCTTCTCCGCAAGGTAGGAGAAGGTGGCTGCCACGGCGGCCATCTCCCCGTCGCCGAGGTCGAGGTCCGAGGCGAGGGTCGCGAGCTCCTCCGCCCCGACGGCGATCCCGAGCCTCGACGCGGCGTCGCTCGCGAGCTCGTAGGGGCTCGCCCCCGCGCCCGCCATCATTCGGCCCTCCCGAAGTCGAACCTCTCGAAACCGGGTTTCGTCCTGGGCGGGGCGATTTGCTCGACCACGGTCCCCACCGGCTGGGTCGGCAGCTCCTCGGGCTGCGCCGGCGATGTCTCCCACTGCCCCTCGCACCAGCTGTCGGCGCCGGTGCCGACGGCGTGGGCGACGAGCTCGCGGGAGAGGTCGTCGCTGTATATGTGCACCACGCGCCCCTCCCGGTTCACCCTGCACTCGCGGCGGACGTACCAGTAGGGCACGCCGTAGCGGTGCCCCTCGAAGCTCACGAAGCCGTCGAAGGAGATCTTCCGGCGCGGGCACAGGTACCGCTCGACCTCGGCCGTGACCTCGAGCGGCCTGGTGTTCGCCGAGCACGCCGCCTCGTGCTCGCGCATCGGGACGCATGCCGCCGCGCGCCGCCAGCGGCCTCCCTGCTCGGCGCACCAGAGGGCGGCCTCCCGGTTGAGGGCGTCAAGGTCGGTAAAGGACCTTCCCGCGAGGAAGTTCCCCTTCACGAAGCGGACGAGCCTCTCCACCTTGCCCTTCGTATAGGGGTGGCGCGGCCTGCACAACCTGGTGCGGAAGCCGACGACGCCCATGAACTCGGCGTAGTCGGCCTGCCAGACGGGCCGGCCGTCGGCATCGCGGCGGACGACCACGCTCTTCATGTTGTCGGTGAGCACGGTCGCGGGCACGCCCGGCGCCGAGAACGCGTGCAGCATCCCGATGAGGAGGTTCTCCTGGCGCGCGTTCGGGAAGAACTCGACGTGGGCGCCCCCGCAATGGTGGCAGACCATGGCGAAGCAGGCGATCCGCGCCCGCTCCCCGCCAGGGCGCTCGACCGCGACGAAGCCCCAGTCCATCTGGTAGGCCTCTCCGGGCGCCGTCCTGAAGCGCTGGCCGCGGCAGCCCTGCGGGGCCGCCTGCCGCCTCTTCGCGGGCACGAGGTCCCGGTGCGCGGCGATATAGGTCTTCACCGTGGTGAGGCCGCCGGCGTAGCCCTGGCCGAGCAGCCGCTCGAATATCACCTGCGAGTTGGTGACGCCCTTCCGCAGGAGGTCGTCCACCAGGCCGGTGTGGCCGGCGAGCACGCCCGGCGCGGCCCTCCTCCCGCTGTTCCCGTGGGGCAGGGCCCTGAACCCGTGTGCCCTGACCGTCCTCGCGCGGGAGCGGGTGAGCCCCGTCCTCCTGCAGAACTCCGCGAGGTTGCATGCCTGCGGGTCGAACCCGTCGCCCTCCTCCGCGGCCATCTCCCGGAGCGCCGCGTCTATAATCTCCTGTAGGTCATCGTGTCTCTCGTTCACCTCAATGGTCCTCCTAACGCCGGCGTGTTGGCACCACCAGCGTAGTGGCGGCGGGGAGGCACGGTGGCCATTATTCGGTGACCGGGATTGGTCAAAATAGTTTGACTATTAGCGGCTAAAATCGCCCGGCGCTAACAGCACTTGACGTAGGTCGCGTCGAGCCAGACGTAGGGCACCGGCGAGCCGCCGAGCGGCCTTCCGCATAGGTCCTCGATATCTGCGTCCAAGCTCGAGGCGATGGCGCTCACCTGGTCCTTCGAGAGCCTGGAGACGCCCATCTTCTCGGCCACCCTCTGCACCTTGCGGGTGCTCGTGCCCGTGGCGTACATCTCGGCCACGGCGGCCACGAGCGCGCGGTCGACGCGCTGGTAGCGCTCGAGCACGTCCTCAGGGAAGAAGCTGCCGGAGCGCAGCTTGGGGATGCGCAGCGTCAGCGTGCCGACGCAGGTGGCGAGCGACCTCTCGCGGTAGCCGTTTCGGCTGTTCGCCCCGCCGCCGCACAGCTGGTCGGCCTCGGCGTCCATCACGGCGTTCACGACCTGCTCGGCTAGTCTGCGGAGCAGCTCCTGCATGTCGATGGCGCCGTCGTCGAAACGGGGCATGGCGAGCATGTCCGGCGTCGGGTCTGATAAGATTTCCATAGCGGTCTTCGTCCTTTCCTAGAACCTGTTGTTGTGGTGATTTCAGATTCTAGGACGAAGGCCGTTTTTCGTTAAACGGGCGCTAGGGTGTCACCCTTACACCAACATTTTCGACGCGATCGCAGAGACTTTGACCGAGCGCTGGGTTGGCATGCGAGAGGCCAACATGAGGCCGTGCCGCGGGGCGGACCGCAGGTAGCAAAACGGCACCGGAGCCCATGTCGGGCCCGGTGCCCAAGCGCGATATCGACGGCGCAGTTTCGCGATATTCAACAGCGCCCAAATGAGTAAATACTCATTATCTATAAATGATAATAACGATTCGCGGGTTCCCCGACGGTGAAGTTTGGATTCATATAAGGATCGCCTTTGACGTAATACTTAGCCCATCGATAATTCATGTACGCGACCTCTTTGTGGAAGCGAATCTGCTTCTCCGTATTGTTTTCAACGCCTCTAGAAATCGACTCGTAGTGATAGAGCTCGACTTCGGGTGTGTATACAATTAGGTCGTTGATCTCGCGTAGCTTTAAGCAAAAGTCAACGTCATTAAATGCAACTTGAAGCTCTTCCGTGAAACCTCCGACTTTCTCATATTCATCACGCTTGGTCATTATGCAAGCTGCGGTGACGGCGCTGAAGTCTTGTTGTGCATCGTTGAGTGCAAAGTAGCCCCAGTTATCCCTTGGCATGCTTTGGCAAAGATGTCCTGCCACGCCACCAGTGACGCATAAGCCCGCGTGCTGGATGGTGTTGTCGGGATAGTAGAGTTTTGCACCAACTGCGCCAACATCCTCACGTGCGCAGATGCCAAGCATAGTCTCAATCCAATTGGGCGTAATTACCTCAGTATCGTTATTCAACAGCAAGAGATAGTCGCCCTTGGCGTGAGCAACGCCAAAGTTCATGAGCTTGGAGAAATTGAATTCGTGCTTCCAAGTTACAAGACGAACGATGTCAGGATATTTTGCTTGCAACTTATCGTAATAATCGAACGTCTCCTTTTCTGTGCTGTTGTTTTCGATTATGACAAGC
Organism: Collinsella sp. TF11-5AC; assembly: GCF_003436775.1. Taxonomy (NCBI): domain Bacteria; kingdom Bacillati; phylum Actinomycetota; class Coriobacteriia; order Coriobacteriales; family Coriobacteriaceae; genus Collinsella; species Collinsella sp. TF11-5AC. The sequence goes on along the minus strand of NZ_QSQO01000001.1, from coordinate 259,357 downwards.
TCGAAATTGTCGTACGTTGATTTCTCAACAATTGACTTAATGCAGTTGTCCAGAATGTTGGCGTGGTCTTTAGTTGGAATGATAATTGACACGAGTGGATGGGAATCTGGCACAGCGTAGGTTACTTTATATGTAAAGGGACGACGCGCTTGTTCGACCTTCGCATTGAGCCCAAGCCTGTCCAAATGACTCTGGACCGCTTTGATACCTGCGATAGTGGCATACGGCTTGCTATCGGCATTTGCTGCGGTGGAGGTCTCGCTTAGGCGCCAGTGATATAGAACCTTTGGAACATGATGAACTTTCCTTGCCTTTTCCACGGCGCGGAGAGTCAGATTATGATCCTGCGCTCCATCGAACTCTTTCGCGTTCGGTTCTAGAGTGTCAAGCAGAGACTTACGGATGGTAAGCATATGGCAGATATAGTTATTGTTTCTGAGCAGATCGATATTGAAATCCGGCTTAAAGAACGGCTGCGCTAGCTTTCCATCAGGCAAGAGTTTATCTTCATCACAATATAGAAGATCGACGTCATCATTGTTTTCAATTGCCTCGGCATATGAGAACAACAAGTCCGGTTCAAGAATATCGTCATGGTCAAAGAAGCTAACGAAATCACCCGAAGCGATGGCAACGCCGGCGTTTGTATTTTCGGAAATGCCCTTATTCTCGGTAAGGTTAATTGATTTAATTCTGTTGTCGTGGGCCGTCTCCTGCTCAACGTGAACCTTTAGTTCCTGATTGTCAGGACTTGCATTAACTAGGATGAGCTCCCAGTTTGCATAAGACTGGTTTTTTACGGATTCGGTCATATCGTTAAAGAACGAAATGGGTGTGTTGTATAGAGGGACAATAATGCTGAACTTCGGAGCACTGTTGAAGACGATTTTTCTCTGCTTCTCCAGAGCGCCGATGGTTGCCTTATGCTCCGTGAACCATTCGGGGTATTCAGGGTCAAACTGCGCATGGGTAAAGAGAAAGTTGGTCTCCTCAAGAAGCAAGCCTAACTTATCGGGTGTTAAGCAGTCAAATGCACTGAATGATGGGTGATTTTGATCGTCAATAACAAAGTAGTAACGATCGAACGCCTTTGGCATTCGAATTGAGAGCTGCGTTTCAAGCTGCTTTTTCTCAGACGTAAATCCAACGCTTGTTACATTCGAACCGAAATTGACGATGCTCAAATTAACTTCATTAAGGGTTCGATCGAAACAACGAAGTTTGATTTGCGAGTCGCTACGATAAGGAGTTCTCACCGTGCACCTAAGGATATAGTCGCTTGAATCTTCGATGCACTGCCAGAAATCAATCGTTGCCATGTCAAACTCTGAAACGTCATCGTAGTTTCGGAGTTTGCTGCACATGTCAGGTTTAATTTTGTAGTTAAGGCGCGACTCCCATTTGATGTTCTTGCAATTTAGCGAAAGGGAGTCGCTGCTCAGGGTGCGACCGTCTTGGCCGATTTCGCTAAACTCAATTTTGATGGTGCGAGCATCGGGATCGGGGACTACAAGGACGTATGAGTTCGAGTCACAACTATTGTCCCGGAATTTTAGGAGGGATAAAGGTGAGCGGCGGTTATCGTCTGTAGCCGCCTGGGCTGTTACGCTGGAGCCTTTATGGATGCCTTCAATCTTAAGCTGCTGGTAGATTTTCCAGTTTCCTCTGCATACTCCGGTTGTTTCGACTCGCATTGTTTGCCTTTCGTTTGTTGGACACTGCTCATTGTACTTTTTCATTTGTTGCCTCGCTAGAAATGCAGAAAGAGTTGCGTGTTTCTGCTGTCCGATTTAAATAAGAAGACGGGGAGGTTGCTGCCGGTGCGTATAATTTAATTAACTATGCATCTGTAATCAGCGGCTTTTGCTCAACGATTGTCAATCGAGAGGATTTTTATGAAAGGCATCATCCTCGCCGGCGGGTCCGGCACGCGCCTGTACCCGCTCACGCTCGTGACCTCCAAGCAGCTGCTGCCGGTCTACGACAAGCCCATGATCTACTACCCGCTCAGCACCCTCATGCTGGCGGGCATCCGGGACATCCTGGTCATCTCCACGCCGACGGACCTCCCCAACTTCGAGCGCCTGCTCGGGGACGGCTCTCGCTACGGCGTGAACCTCTCCTACGCCGAGCAGCCGAGCCCCGACGGCCTGGCGCAGGCCTTCACCATCGGCGAGGACTTCATCGCCGGCGAGCCGTGCGCGCTGGTGCTCGGCGACAACATCTTCTACGGCAACGGCCTGTCGCGCCACCTGACGCGCGCCGTGCAGAACGCCGAGTCGGGCCGCGCCACGGTCTTCGGCTACCACGTGGACGACCCCGAGCGCTTCGGCGTCGTCGAGTTCGACCGCGAGGGCAGGGCCGTCTCCATCGAGGAGAAGCCCGCCGAGCCCAAGAGCTCCTACGCCGTCACCGGCCTGTACTTCTACCCGGGCGACGTGGCCGCCAAGGCGCATGAGGTCGAGCCGTCGGCCCGCGGCGAGCTGGAGATCACCACGCTCAACCAGATGTACCTGGAGGAGGGGACGCTGTCCGTGGTGACCCTCGGACGCGGCTACGCGTGGCTGGACACCGGCACCATGGAGAGCCTGCACGAGGCCGCGGAGTTCGTCCGCGCCGTGGAGCACTCCCAGGACCTGCCGGTGTCCGTCCCCGAGGAGATCGCCTGGGAGAACGGCTGGATCACGACCGCCGAGCTGGAGGAGGCCGCGAAGGCCTACGGCAAGTCGGTCTACGGTCAGCACTTGAAGAAGGTCGCCGCCGGCGAGATCGTCAACAGCCCGCGCGAGTATTAGCGCCTTCTTGCTTTCTTTTAGGGGCCACCGTTATTTGGTGGCCCCTTTCGTTATGATTACGGTGACCATATAGCCAAAATGATTGGGGGTGGATGTGTTAAGCGTCTACTTTGGCGATATGCCAGAAGCGATTTACAACACAGCGACATATTTCAAAAACTCTTACCGGTCTTCTTGGATTACGGATCCCTATGCAGTTTCGATAATTAAAGATGTCGATCGATCGGATGTTGTCTCCGAAAACGTCATCGAAAGCCCTGTGCTTGGATCCATCTCCCCACTCCAGCTTTCTGGTGGCGTGAAAACGCTGCTGCTTATGAGATTTGATCGTAAGCATATTTTTAACGCCTCTACCTGTGGTGACAACTGTGTCAAGTGGATTCTTGACATGGCGAAAGACCGCAAGCTCGTTGTGAATCTCTATCATGTGATGGACTTTGGTCGCGAGGATTTTAAAATTAAAGTCGTGAATAGCGGCCGAATCGTTCACAACATGGCCGAATTGATTCACGAGTCAATTCCGTATCTGTAGGTGCTGCTTATGAACGGTTCGCATCTTGTTAAGATTTCCCGCCGCAGGGGAACCAAGTACACATTTACCATCAAGCGAAACATCACTATTGTGCGTGGCGATAGCGGCACGGGCAAGACGACACTGTTTGATATGGTCGCAGACTACATGCGAACGGGTGAGCAGTCGGGTGTTTCCTTGCAATGCGATTGTCCCTGTGTCGCCCTGACCGATTATGATTGGCGAAACCAGCTTTCGTCCGTTCATGACTCGATTGTATTTGTCGATGAGGGCTTAAAAGAGATTCATTCTGATGAGTTTGCCCATCATGTGCTGTATTCCTCGAATTATTTCGTGCTGATCTCAAGGGCTGATTTCCCCAATCTTCCGTATAGCGTGGATGAGATTTACAAGATTAAGACGAGCGGAAAATACCATTCTTTCGTCCCTGTTTATCAAGATCGCGGGAATCATCGTTATGCTATTTCCCGGTCGGCGCCAAAACAGGACTTTTCTATCCTTCTATGCGAGGACAGTAAGTCTGGTTTCCAGTTCTTTGAACGGCATTTCGCTGACAGTGAGCTTACCTGTACTTCGGCCATGACGAACAGCGCGATTTTGGGCTGGTTGGATCAGCATCTCGACGATCGCGTGTTTGTTGTCGCGGACGGGGCGGCATTTGGGTGCTATGCGGACCGCGTCCTTAAGCTGCAAGACATTCACCGCGATACTGTTACGGTTTGTCTTCCCGAATCATTCGAGTGGCTTCTACTGAGCTCCGGCGTAATTTCAGGGCTAGATGCCAAAGCAGTTCTGCAAGAGCCGGAAGCGTTTGCAGACAGTGAGAAGTTTAAAAGCTGGGAGGACTTCTTCTATAAGTACTTACGCGATAAAACTGGGAATTCGGTCTTCCGGTACGACAAAGACTGCATTCCGGAGGCGTTTTGTAGGGGAAGTAATTCTGCGAAGGTTATGGCTCTTATCGCGTGCCGAAATGTCCGATAGTTTTGTTGAATAGTGTCGCGGCATCACTTCCTGCGGCATACTAAAGAAGCTGTACATGCTTCAGATTGGATTTTCATGTCTGAGATTTTTGAACCTAAGAACATCATCGTCACGGGCGGCTGCGGCTTCATCGGCAGCAATTTCGTCCACTATGTCGTGAACAACCACCCGGGCGTCCACGTC